>NZ_BAABEY010000035.1:0-533 GCF_039540405.1 Ravibacter arvi | reverse complement strand
GAGAGGGTGTATTTATATCAACAGGAGATCCTTCGACTCCGCTGCGCTCCGCTCAGAATGACCATCCGGAAGATGCGCTACTATTGACAACAACAGGTTTGGAGCCGCTCCAACCGGAGGGTCATCCCGACCGCAGTGGAGGGATCTCCCGCTCCCTGAACCCAATCCATTTGAGAGGGCGTATTTATAGCAACAGGAGATCCTTCGACTCCGCTGCGCTCCGCTCAGAATGACCATCCGGAAGATGCGCTACCATTGACAACAACAGGTTTGGCGCAGCTCCAACCGGAGGGTCATCCCGACCGCAGTGGAGGGATCTCCCGGTCCCTGCACCAAATCCATTTGAGAGGGCTTTTTTATAGCAACAGGAGATCCTTCGACTCCGCTGCGCTCCGCTCAGAATGACCATCCGGAAGATGCGCTACTATTGACAACAACAGGTTTGGAGCCGCACCAACCGGAGCGTCATCCCGACGTATCATAAGCTTCGCTTACTCCTGGATCTGGTGACATCTGAATGTACCCAAAAAAGC
>NZ_BAABEY010000034.1:0-40016 GCF_039540405.1 Ravibacter arvi | reverse complement strand
CACAATTACTACCAAGACAAGGAGACTCTAAAAAAGGGTCTCCTTTTTTGCGTTAGGGCGGTCAGGTGTGAGGGATGAGCTGTGAGCCGTGAGGCTGGCAACGGACGGCCACAGGACAGTCATCCCGACCGCAGTGGAGGGATCTCCTGCTCCCAGTACCCAATCCCTTTCAGAGGACTTTTTATAGCAACAGGAGATCCTTCAGTTCCACTGCGTTCCATTCAGGATGACCATCCGGCAGATGCGCTACCATTGACAACAACAGGTTTGGCGCCGCACCAACCGAAGGGTCATCCCGACCGCAGTGGAGGGATCTCCCGGTCCCCGTACCCAATCCCTTTCAGAGGACTTTTTAATACCAACAGGAGATCCTTCGACTCCGCTGCGCTCCGCTTCAGGATGACCATCCGGCAGATGCGCTACCATTGACAACAACAGGTTTGGCGCCGCTCCACCCGGAGGGTCATTCCGACCGCAGTGGAGGGATCTCCCACTTCCTGCACCAAATCCCTTTCAACGGGCTTTTTAATACCAACAGGAGATCCTTCGACTCCGCTGCGCTCCGCAACAGCGAGATCCCAACGCTGTGGGATGACGAATGCGTATCAATGATTTTGTTCCCTTGCTCCCTCAGGTCATTTAAGCCACGAATTCACGAATAAGACAACCTATTTGTGAATTCTGTACAACAAAGTTACAGATGCCTGATAATGGAACGCATGGCTTCTATTGAATAGGTATCCAAAGATCAGCCTTCGAGAGGCTCAGGCGCCGTCAGGCAGGCACCATCCGGACGGTGCCTGAGCTCGTCGAAGGCTGCCTACCGGAGGCTGCCATCCGGTAGGCGGGTGAGCCCTTCGGACCCCTTTAACACAATCCGCAGGATGTCTGATCCCCAACCAGGTCAAAAGCTAAGCGTTGTTTATTTAAATCAAAGCATCAAACGTGCTTCAATGGAATTCGCGGCTTAAATTCTATCTTTATTATTCCCAATTTGAAACAACTACTAAAAACAAACCCCATGGCTTTCAATGTCATTATAACCGGGGCTTCCGGCATGGTAGGAAGAGGTATTTTGCTGGAATGCCTCGAAAGTCCGGAAGTGGCTCATGTACTGGTGGTAAACCGATCTCCACTGGGGATTTCTCACAGCAAACTACGTGAAGTGCTGCTTCAGGATTTTCAGAATGTAGCGTCGATCGCGCACGAATTCGGGGGCTATGACGCTTGTTTTTTTGCGATGGGCGTTTCTTCCGTTGGTATGAAGGAAGATGCCTACACCAGGATTACATTTGACGTAGTTGTCAAATTCGCCGACCTGCTTTACGGGATTAATCCGAACCTGGTTTTTAACTATGTTTCAGGGGCGGGTACCGACAGTACGGAAAGAGGAGCAATCATGTGGGCCAGGGTGAAGGGGCGAACGGAAAATTATGTACTCAGGAAAGGGTTCCGGGACGCATACGCCTTCAGGCCCGGTGTGATAGTGCCGGAAAAAGGAGTTAAGTCCAAAACGCCGCTCTATAATTTCCTGATTGTACTGGCTACACCTTTTTTCGGCCTGTTGAAAAAGTCCCCAAGTATTACCACTACCGGCAAAATCGGACAGGCCATGATCCGGTCGATGTACGAAGATTACCCGGTTAAACACCTGGAAGCCAAGGACATTAACCGGCTCGCTACTCTTTAAGTGCTCTGTGGAAAAGGGCGGGCCGGGCGCTTACCTGTCCGACTTTACAGGAATCTTCCCTATCTTCAAAGCTCAGCTTCCAATTTGAATGATGCTTATAAGACGACTTGTTTTTTTTATTTTCCTATTGCCGTTGGCACGTGTTTCTTTTGCACAAGGCTCCTCCGGGCAGCCTGATGCGTCCAGGATATTTCACCGGATAGAAAAGCTCGGTGTTTTGGGCAGTGTATTGTATTTTGCAGCGCATCCGGATGACGAAAATACCGGTTTTATTGCCTTTATGGCCAATGAGCGGAAGCTTCAGACGGCATATTTATCGTTGACACGCGGGGATGGCGGGCAGAACCTGATCGGGCCCGAGATGCGGGAGTTGCTGGGGATTATCAGGACGCAGGAATTGCTGAAAGCCAGGGGTGTGGACGGAGGAAAACAGTTTTTTACCCGGGCAAATGATTTCGGATATTCCAAGAACCCGGATGAGACACTCGCAGTATGGGACAGAGAAAAGGTACTGGCCGATGCAGTCTGGGTAATACGTAAAACCAGGCCGGATATCATTGTTACGCGTTTTCCTCCCGATGAACGTGCCGGACACGGTCATCATACGGCGTCGGCGCTGCTGGCGGCTGAAGCATTCGACGCAGCCGGCGATCCGAACCGGTTTCCCGAACAACTATCCTATGTTAAAACCTGGCAGCCGAAGCGCCTGGTGTGGAATATTAGTATGTGGTTCATCAGAGACCGGGAGGCGTTTGTAAAAAATGCGGCAAGTTATTTAAAGTTAGATATCGGGACCTTTAACCCGCTGCTCGGTGCATCGTACGGCGAATTGGCCGCGACAAGCAGGAGTATGCACAAAAGCCAGGGTTTTGGAACCCTGGCCGAGAGGGGGACCGACGTAGAGTATTTCGAGTATGTGAAAGGTGAAAAGGCCCAAACCGACCTGATGGAAGGAATTAATACCGGTTGGGAGAGGGTAGAAGGCGGAGAGAAAATCTCGGACCAGATAGATGCGATAAAAAAAGGGTATGATCTGAGGAATCCGGCTGCGTCGGTTCCCGCATTGCTCAAACTCAGGTCTTCCATTAAAAATTTACAAAACGACTATTGGACGCCGATCAAGCTGGGAGAAGTCGATGAAGTAATCCGGGAAGCACTGGGGCTGCACCTGGAAGCAGTCGTTGACCACAACCTGTATACCCCGGGCCAGGAAATGAAGCTTTCGTTATCGGCCATTAACCGATCGGATCAGCCGGTCAGCTTTGAATCGGTTGAGGGCCCTTTCGGCCTGGGAAATACTGCTGTCGACAGCACGCTTAGAAATAATCAGCCGGTAAGTTTGGAGCTGAAGGCGCCTGTACCAGTCAGTCAGCCAATTTCACATCCTTACTGGCTAAACAAAGACATTGGTTATGCCGGCCTGTTCGAAGTAAAGGACCAGCTTAAAATCGGTCTCCCGGAAAACGCTCCCCCGGCAGAAGTTGCGGTCCACCTGTCGGTCGCCGGAGAAAAGATAACTTATAAGATACCGGTTATCTTCAAAAAAAGAGACCCGGTCAGGGGCGAAGTACACGAGCCCGTCGTGATTGCCCCGCCGGTTTATACCCTGCTGAGTGATGACGTATTCATGTTCCGCGACGGAAAGGCCAGGCAGGTGCGGGTAACGGTTACCTCTGTTCAGGGAAAAGCCGAGGGAGTGGTCCGCCTGAAAGTGCCTGACGGCTGGGTGGTTTCTCCTGCTTCCGGCCGGTTCAGGGTTGCGGCGGAAACCGGGAAGACGGAATTGTCTTTTTCTGTGACGCCTCCGGCCGGAGAGGCTCATGGCGAGGTAGTGGCGGAGACGGAAATAAACGGGCAACGTTATGATCGCAGTATGGGCGTAATCGCTTATGAGCATATACCCAGGCAAGTGTATTTTCCGCAAAGCAAAGCCAGGGTGGTCAGGCTGGATTTGAAAATTAAGGGACATACGATCGGGTATGTGGAGGGAGCAGGCGACGCGATGCCGGCTTCGTTGCGGGAGATAGGCTACCAGGTTACAATTCTGGAGGACAAAGACCTGGATCCGAACAGCCTCCGTAAGTTTGATGCCGTGATATTGGGCGTCAGGGCTTTTAATACCAGGCCGGCGTTGGCTGCCCGGCTTCCTGCACTGTTGGCTTATGCCGAAGCCGGAGGTAATATAATTGTACAATATAACACGAGCTCCGAGCTGCCGGCGGGCGCATTGGGTCCCTATCCATTCGATCTCTCAAGGGAGCGTGTAAGTGTAGAGGATGCTGCAGTACGCATACTGGACCCGAACAGCCCGGTGTTGCGTTTTCCTAACCGGATCACTGCAAAAGATTTTGATGGCTGGGTGCAGGAAAGGGGACTTTATTTTCCGCAAAACTGGGATAAGAGATACAAAACCGTCATTTCTTCCAACGATCCCGGCGGCGCCCCCCTGGATGGAGGAATCCTCTATACGCAGGTGGGGAAAGGGTTTTATGTGTACTCAAGTTTATCGTGGTTCCGCGAACTGCCGGCAGGGGTGCCGGGGGCCTACAGGTTATTTGTGAACTTAATTTCTCTGGGCAAGCAGGCGCAATAATAAACGATGAAATAAATTTGAAAGTCTTAACGAAAGCATAACCAGGTATTTAATTGTTTTCTATACACTTTAGTTGTCTTTTTTAAAAACATTTTTTTGTCTTGACGATTAATACAGTAACTACTATATTAGCAGCTTACAAATTATCATAACTTTAATATAATGGCAACTTCACGAAGAGATGTTTTGAAGCTTGCGGGCCTTGCCCTGGCAGGGAGCAGTTTTCCATCCATCATAATTCCTACTAAATCTTTTTCCGGTGTTAACAGTGAAACGCTTAAAGTCGGTCTGATTGGTTGCGGTGGACGGGGTTCCGGAGCTGCGAAACAAGCTTTGAGTGCCGACTCAAATGTAGTTCTGCATGCCATGGGCGATATTTTCAGCGACAAGCTGGAAGCTTCCCTGGCCGGACTTAAAAAAGTTCACGGAGACAAAGTAAAGGTCGACGACGGACACAAGTTTATCGGGTTTGATGCCTATAAAAAGGTGCTGGAGTCAGGCGTTGACGTGGTGCTGCTCGCAACTCCGCCGCATTTCCGTCCGCAACACCTCACAGCAGCCATAAATGCAGGCAAACACGTTTTCTGCGAGAAACCGGTTGCAGTAGATGCACCGGGTGTGAGAAAAGTATTGGAAGCGGCCAAATTGGCGAAGCAGAAAAATCTTTCACTGGTTTCAGGGTTCTGCTGGCGTTATGACGAGCCGAAAAGAGCAAGCTTCGGCCAGATCCTGGATGGTGCTATCGGTGAAGTAAATACGGTGTACAATACTTATTATACAGGTCTGCTGTGGTCGTTCCCGCGTAAGGAAGGCTGGACAGACATGGAGTATCAACTGCGCAACTGGATGTACTATACCTGGCTTTCGGGTGACCACATCGTGGAGCAGGCCGTTCATAGCATCGACATGATGTCGTGGGCGTTCGGAGGCAAGCTTCCTGAAAGCGCTATCGGAATCGGCGGCCGCCAGGTGCGGACAGATCCTTTGTTCGGGTATATTTTCGACCATTTCGGTATTACCTATGAATACGGAAACGGCGCGAAAGGATTCCATTTCTCCCGTCAGCAAGCCAATACGGATACTTCCTACATGGTAGAGAGCCTTGGTTCAAAGGGACGGGCAATGGTGGATTGTTCGAAACGCGTTCACGAAATCACAGGCGCTAAAAACTGGAAATATACCGGTCCGGCGAGCGACATGTACCAGAACGAGCACAATGAGCTTTTCGCTTCCATCCGTAACCGCAAGCCGATCAATGACGGCGAATGGATGTCGCACAGCACGTTGATCGCGATCATGGGTCGTATGGCCGCTTATACCGGTAAGAAAATTACCTGGGAACAGGCAATGAATTCTACCGAGAAACTGGGCCCCGATACCTATACCTGGGAAACCGCAGTTCCGGTTGCCGAAGTAGCTAAACCAGGATTCACTGCATTTAGCTAATTCAACTTATTAGAAAATGTTTCACTAAAAAGTCTACCATCTCGGTACTTAGAAGTCTGAGGTGGTAGACATTATGTTTTTATGAACAGAAGAGATTTCCTTATATCCAATGCCATGGCTGCCGCTGCAGTCGGTTTGAGCGCGTCCGAGGTGTTTTCGGCGGGCAATTCGTCGCAGGCTGCTGCCCCTATGGTAAAGAAAAGCCTTAAATGGGGAATGGTCAAAGGTGACATGTCTGTCCTCGACAAATTTAAAATGTTGAAAGACATCGGATTTGACGGAGTAGAGCTGGACTCGCCCAATGATCTGCCCATGAAGGAAATTCTTAATGCGAGGGACAAAACAGGATTGGAGTTACCGGGTACGGTAAACTCGGCCCACTGGAAGTCGCCTTTGTCTGACAGGGATCCCGCTAAAAGGAAGGTATGTTTTGATGCCATGGTGCAGGCCTTGAGAGATACCAAAAAATACGGCGGCACTACGGTATTGCTGGTGCCGGGGGTAGTAAATGCAGAAACCTCTTACCAGGAAGCCTGGGACCGGTCCATTACGGAGGTAAAGAAACTTATCCCGGTCGTGGAGGAGACAGGTATTAAAATTGCGTTCGAAAATGTCTGGAACAATTTTCTCCTCAGCCCGATTGAAGCAGCAAGGTATGTAGACGAGTTCAATCACCCGTTGATAGGCTGGTATTTTGACGTAGGAAATATCCTGCGTTACGGTTGGCCTGTACATTGGATCGAAGTGCTGGGCAAGCGGATTTTCAAACTGGATATAAAAGAATTCAGCCTGAAAAAGATGAACGAAGAAGGGCTTTGGAAAGGATTCGGTGTAGAGCTCATGGAAGGAGATTGCAACTGGCCGGCTGTAAATGACGCTCTGCGGAAAATAGGCTACTCCGGCTGGGCTTCCGCCGAGGTTCCTGGCGGAGACCGCGCCCGTTTGACCGTTATCAAGGAAAGGATGGACGGGATTTTTAAGGCATAATCTTCTTTCAACGGAAGGATTCGAAAGAGCATTTACTTATTTACATAAATGGAGAAAGATAAAAATTTGAGTGGCCAGACCTCGAGGCGTAACTTTTTGAAGGGTTCCGCTGCGGTGCTGGCAGGGTTTACCATTGTTCCCCGTCATGTTCTTGGCAAGGGATTTCTGGCGCCCAGTGACCAATTAACAAAAGGTGTAATCGGTGTCGGCGGTATGGGCCAGGGGCACCTTTCTTATGCCGGTACCCGAGTGGTGGCGATCTGCGACGTCGATCAGAATCACCTGAAATCAACGCTTGCAAAGCTTCCCGGCGGCGTAAAAGCACTTACCGATTACCGGGAGCTGATCCAATTGCCCGAAGTTGATATTGTACACATCGCCACTCCGCCGCATTGGCATGGTATTATGGGCGCCGATGCAGCCCGCGCCGGTAAAGATATATGGGCCGAAAAGCCGATGACCCGCACCATAGGCGAAGGTAAACGCCTGGTGGAGGCCGTTCAGCAGCATGGAAGGATTTTCAGGCTGAATACCTGGTTCCGTTTTGATTCCAATTTTTACGGGATGAACACCACGGTTAAACCCATCAAAAAACTGGTGGACAGCGGTATGCTGGGTTGGCCGCTGAAGGTAACCGTAAGCCGGCATACGGGTTTCGACTGGAAGTTTTTCTGGGTGGGCCGCACCGACCTGAAGCCCGAGCCGGTACCCGCTGAACTGGATTATGAGAAGTGGCTGGGGCCTGCTCCTTACAAGCCATACAATAAGCATCGCGTACACGGTACCTTCCGGGGTTATTGGGATTACGACGGTGGTGGTTTGGGCGATATGGGCCAGCACTATCTTGACCCGGTGCAGTACATCCTGGGGAAAGACCACACCAGTCCGATCAGCGTGGAGGTAGATGCTCCGCAACAGCACACCGATGCGGTGGGTACGTGGAGAAGGATTGAGTATACCTATGAAGATGGCTGCAAAATTATCCTTGACGGAGAAGGCAAGGACACGGAAGCAGCCTACATTGAGGGGCCGAACGGAAAGGTATACAATGGTTTCCGTTGTGATATCCCGGATTTTGAGAAAAAGCTTGCTTCATTCCCGGATCCTGATCCGCAGGTGACCGATTTCGTTGAAGCGGTTAAAAAACGTCAGAAATTTGCGCTGAACGAGGAAAACGGCCACCGTTCCTGTACGATTGTGAATATGGGACTGGCTGCGCTCCGGCTGAACAGGTCGCTTAAATTCGATCCGGTCAAGCAGCTCTTCATTGACGATGACGGCGCCAACCGACTGATCGATCAGCCTATGCGCGCTCCGTATACTTTGTAAGCTAAATCGAAATAACATTACTGGATAGAAAGTGAAAAAATATTTATTAACCATTCTGCTATCAGGTGTTGTCGGCGGATGGGCACAGGCCCAGAGGGCCGATACCAGGACGGTAGAGACCCGGATAGCGGATCTGCTGGCGCAAACCCCGGCCAATGACCAGAAACTGCTGGCAAGAAATGCGGCCGAAGTAGCCGCTTTGGGGAAGACCGGTATCTCGCAGCTCGTTTCAAGGTTAACACCGCCTGAAAAAGCGCAAAATGCAGCCGTAGAGTACGCCATTGGCGGCTTTACCTACTATGTGAACCAGACGAGCCAGGAAGCCTGGCGGAAGATGGCGGCCGAAGCTTATGCAGATGCCCTGCCGAAACTGGGAAACAAAACCAACCAGGCTTTCGTACTCTTCCAACTCCAGCAGGTGGACAAGGGCGAAGGGTTGAACGCCATTGTGCCGTTCCTTGAAGATAATGATCTTGCGGGTCCTGCTGCACGTGCACTGGCCGCATCGGGCAATCCGGCTGCCGGCGACGCGCTGCTGAAATCACTCCGGAATGCGAGTGGTAACCGGCAGGCAAGTTTGATAGAAGCGCTCGGCGACCTGAAATTCGCGGCGGCGGCTTCTGCAATTGAAGGTGCGGCAGCAGACCAGGATAAGGAAGTCAGCAAAGTTGCCCAGTATGCACTGGCTAAAATCGGGTCAGCTTCTTCGGAGCCTACCTTGAGGAAGGCAGCAGAAAAGGCAGGACTTATTTACGACGAAACCAACGCGACGGCCAATTACCTGCAATACCTGGCTAACCTGGGCAAAAAGGGAGATAAAGCCTTGGCTGCCCAATCTGCACAGGCTTTGTATGCGAAGGCTTCCGGCGCTCAGCAGATCCATACAAAAGCTGCGGCGTTGAGCATACTGGCTGAAGCAAAAGGCGAAGCAGCCATCCCGGAATTGGTAAAGGCTGCTCAAAGCACAGATGGAAAACTGAGAGGGGCCGCCCTTAAAAACCTGGGTAAGTTCGGCGGGGCTGTTTCAACCGCCGGTTTGCTGAAGGCTTTGACGACCGGGAACCCGGCCGTTAAGTCAGACATTATTTCATTCCTTGGAAATTCAGGTACCCAGGCAGCATTGCCTGCACTTGTTAAAGGTCTTACCGACAAATCCCTTCCGGTAAAACTGTCTGCTATTGCGGCCGTTAGCAAACTGGGCGGCGAGTCGTCGGTCGGTAAATTGCTGCCTCTATTGAAATCCGGCGATCAGTCGGTGATCGGGGCCGTAAAAACAGCTCTACTGGTTTCCAAAGGTAATAATCTGATCGACCAGGTAGCTTCGGCTGTACCAGGCGCCAGCGATGCCGGGAAGGTTGCCCTTCTTGATGTTCTGGCCAGCCGCAGGGCAGACAGCAAGCTGGACGTAGTAACCGGGCTCCTGGGCAGCAAAAGCCCTGTAGTGAAAGCAGCCGCTTTCTCAGCCCTGAAAGGCGTCGTAGGCGGAAAAGATCTGCCGCAGCTTTTCGGGTTGTTGAACTCGGTGAAAGACGCAGGCAACCTTGCCGGGGTGCAGGATGCAGTTAAATTGGCTATCAAAGGCCAGGGTGGCGCGGGCCAGGTGTCTCAGTTGCTGGGCAATATGAACCAATCGCCTAATAAGGCGGCATACCTGCCGGTTTTGGCCAGTGTAGGAGGTGCCGAAGCACTTCGCGCGACCATGAACGCATTTAACAATGGCGGGGAGGACGAGAAAAAATCGGCGGTCAAGGCACTGAGTGAATGGTCTGATGAGTCTAGCCTGGGCGAGCTCTATGGCATCGCGAAGGCTTCCGGTAATGCAAACTACCGTGATGAAGCGATTGCAGGTTACGTTGAAACGGTAAAACGTTCCAAGGACAACCCGGTGCAAAAGGTTATCCAGTTGCGTAAGGTACTTGAGGTGGCCGGCTCAGCTGATAGCAAAAAGCTGATTATCAATGAGTTGCAGCGAAATAAGACCTTTCTTTCGCTGCTGACAGTTGGTAAATACCTTGACGACAGCCAGTTGCAGCAGACAGCTGCCCACGCTGTAATGACCATTGCAGTTGGAAATCCACAGTTCGACGGGCCGGAAGTCCGCAGTCTTCTGACGAGAACGATGGCGGTTATTCAGGGCCAGGACAGTGAGTACCAGAAAGAAGCGATTAAGAAACATCTTTCCGAGATGCTGCCGGACAGCAAAGGATTTATATCACTTTTCAACGGCAAAGACCTTACCGGCTGGAAAGGACTTGTAGACAACCCTCTGAAACGGGCGAAGCTGAGCGCAGACTCCCTGGCCTACAAACAGAAAATTGCCGACGAAAAAATGCGCAAAGGCTGGGTGGTTGAAAACGGCGTTCTGGTATTTACCGGCCGTGGGGATAACATCGTGGCGAACAAGAACTACGGGGATATCGAAATGTACGTAGACTGGCAGCTTGACCCTAACGGGAAAGACGGCGATGCGGGAATTTATCTTCGCGGCACGCCGCAGGTGCAGATCTGGGATACATCACGCGTGAAATCAGGCGCGCAGGTGGGTTCCGGCGGGCTCTACAACAACAAGATCCATAAGAGCATTCCCAATAAGGTTGCAGATAACGCGCTGGGGGAATGGAACAGCTTTTACATTAAAATGGTGGGCGACCGGGTTACGGTTGATCTGAACGGGGAGCGCGTGGTTGACAACATCATACTGGAAAACTTCTGGGACCGCAAGATCCCGATTTTCCCGGTAGAGCAACTCGAACTTCAGGCACATGGAACTCGGGTTTTGTATCGTGATATTTATGTGAAGGAATTACCTCGCGTAGAGCCTTTCCAGCTGTCGGCCCAGGAAAAGGCAGATGGCTTCAAAGTATTGTTTGACGGCACGAATATGCACGAGTGGGTAGGGAATACCGAGGACTACTTCATTGAGGACGGCAACCTGGTAGTGCGGCCGAAACCCCATCACAGCGGTGGAACCCGCAACCTGGTGACGAAGGACGAATATTCAGACTTTGTTTTCAAGTTTGAATTCCAACTTACGCCGGGCGCCAACAACGGGCTGGGGATCCGCGCCCCGCTGGAAGGGGATGCCGCTTATAACGGCTTCGCCGAGTTGCAGATCCTGGACGATACCGCGCCGATCTACAGCAAACTGGAGCAATACCAGTACCACGGGTCTGCCTATGGAATTATTCCTTCCAAAAGAGGTTTCCTGAAGCCTGTCGGCGAATGGAACTACGAGGAGGTTTACGTACAGGGGTCGAAAGTGAAAGTAATACTAAACGGTACGGTCATTCTGGATGGCGATCTGGCGGAGGCATCCAAAAATGGAACGCTGGACAAAAAGAACCACCCCGGATTGAGCCGGAAAACCGGCCATATCGGTTTCCTCGGCCACGGTACCGAAGTGAAATTCCGCAATATCCGCGTGAAAGACCTTTCGGTTCAGCAGGCTGAACCGGTGGTTGAAAAGCCGGCTGGAAAGAAAAGCAGGAAGGAGAGAAAATCGAAAAAATAAGCGGTTTTCCCACAGAGTTGATATGCCGCGTACGGAAATACCGTACGCGGCATTATTTTTGTTATACTATTAAAACTATCCATCGCTGAAGTACCATGACAGAGTCTGCAAATAAAATAGTTGATCTTGACCAGGCGAAATCACTGGTCGGGCAATGGCAGTCGGAGGGCCGGAAAGTGGTGTTCACCAACGGATGCTTCGATATTGTGCATCTGGGGCATGTGGATTACCTGGAAAAGGCCAGGAGTCTTGGCGATAAGCTGGTGCTCGCGCTCAACACGGATGCTTCGGTAAGCCGGATAAAAGGACCGTTGCGGCCTGTTGTAAATGAATACGCCCGGGCCCGGCTGATGGCGGCCTTGTCTTTTGTCGACACTGTCATTTTGTTTGACGAACCGACACCTTTGCAGGTTATAGAGAAGCTGGAGCCTGACATTTTGGTAAAAGGTGACGATTATTCAGTAGAAAACATTGTTGGCGCAGATTTTGTGACAAACAGGGGAGGAGAGGTGAAAACCATCCCTTTGGTGAAAGGGTATTCGACCTCTTCACTAATCGAGAAAATAAGAGAGGCTTATAGCTGAGAATTTCTTATTTTCGGTAGCTGAAAAATAATTTGAAACCAAAACAAGAAGAAAAATGGCCGGTGCTTATCTGATAGGTCTGATCGTGATGGCGGTCAGTTGGTATGTGCAGTGGAGATTGAAAAGTAAGTTTAAAGAGTATTCGGAAGTAGGCTTGCGGATAGGCTTGAGCGGGAAGGAAATTGCGGAAAAAATGCTCTATGATAACGGGATTTATGACGTTCGGGTACAGTCGGTCGAGGGAACTCTGACAGATCATTACAATCCGCAGGATAAGACAGTAAACCTTAGTCCCGACGTATTTTATGGGCGAAGCGTAGCCGCTGCGGCGGTATCAGCGCACGAAGTGGGGCACGCTGTGCAACATGCGACCGCGTATTCCTGGCTTCAGTTCCGGTCGAAAATGGTACCGGTGCTGACCGTTTCTTCGCGCTATATGAGCTGGATTATCCTGGCGGGGATCCTGCTTCTGAACACTACCCCGATTCCATTGACTATCGGCGTGGTTTTGTTTGCACTCACTACGTTGTTCAGTTTTATTACGTTACCGGTGGAGTATGACGCAAGTAACCGGGCGCTCGCCTGGATCGATCGTCAGGGTGTGGTTACACAGGCTGAACACGGTATGGCGGCCGACGCCTTGAAATGGGCGGCCCGCACTTATCTTGTTGCTGCTATCGGTTCCCTGGCAACGCTTCTTTACTATGTAATGGTTTTGCTGGGTAGAAGAGAATAATCCTGTCATCAGGATCCTGTTGAAAGAGGCTCATCTTGGGCCTCTTTTTTTGTTTTTTTGAAGTGAAGACTTCCGGGGGAATTGGGCCTGGAAAGCGGGAATACCTAAGGAAAAAAAATTGTACAAAAACGCGAACTCGTTATTCACATCTCTCGTTTAACAGGATTATAGCATGTTCAGGGTATGATGCATTTCTCCACGTCGGGCGGATTGTCACAGCAATCAAAACTGGTACTTAACCTGTTGTCGGTCTATTTTATCTGGGGGTCGACCTACCTTTTTATTCATTTCATGACGGAGTCAATGCCGCCGCTCTACATGGCCGGATGGCGCTTGCTGGTAGCGGGAGGGATTCTATATCCGGTAGCGCGTTTATCCGGGCATGCCAGGCCGAACGGCAGGGAAAGTATGTCCGCCGGCCTGTTGGGCATATTGTTGCTCGGATGCTCCATGGGCGGTATGACCATTGCCATACAATACCTGCCGACCGGGATTGCCGCCCTGCTGGCCGGTTTACTTCCGCTTTTCCTGATAGTGATGAACTGGGTAACTTTTGCCAGGAAAAAACCCAGCGTACTGGCGATGACCGGCCTCCTGGTCGGGATTGCCGGTATCGTGATGCTCGTTCAGCCGGGAAGCTTTAAAGAGACTTCTTCCGAAAGCTGGATCGGTATTGTCCTTATTTTCTTCGCCGATGTTTTCTGGGCCGCCGGCACGCTTCTTTCAGCCCGGTTAAAGCTGCCGGGCCAGATGGTATCCAGCGCCGTCCAGATGCTGGTAGGAGGCGTTGTGCTGCTCTCCGTCAGCCTTCTGTTTGAACCTGTGACCATGTGGAGCATTTTTGAAGCCCCCGACAAGGCGCTCGGGTCGCTTCTTTACCTGGTAGTGTTCGGGTCGATCATTGGCTTCAGCTCCTATTCCTGGCTGGCCCGCAATGCGCCGCCGCAGCTTCTTTCCACTTACGCTTATGTCAACCCGGTTGTGGCCATGTTCCTGGGCTGGGCATTTGCCGGCGAAGTTTTGAGCGGACAATCGCTCATGGCCGGGATCGTCATTCTGATTGGCGTAATATGCATAGTCATAGGCCGGAAGTAAACTGACCCGGCTCTTTCCCGCCCGTCAGGCAGCGCCTTTTTTCTCTGAAAGTTTATTTAAGATATTTTTGTCTTAAATGGAAAAAGCGGCTATCTTTGACCCGGATATAATAAGGCTATGTTTTCAAAAGCTTGCGAATACGGTATAAAGGCCATCATTTACATTGCCACCCAATCTCTGGAAAACAGGAGGGTGAAAATCGGCGATGTGGCCAACCATTCGGGGTCTCCGGAGGCATTTACCGCCAAGATATTGGGCACGCTAACGAAACACCGGATTGTCAGATCGGTAAAAGGACCGTATGGAGGCTTCGAGATTGATGTCGGAAGAATGAAGCATATGAAAGTCAGTGAAATTGTGTACGCAATAGACGGCGATTCTATTTACAAGGGGTGTGCGCTGGGGTTGGATCGATGCAACGCAGCAGAGCCCTGTCCTATGCATGACCATTTTTTCTCGATTCGGAATGAGTTGAAAAAAATGCTCGAAACCACTACGGTATATGATCTTGCCACCAAGCTCAGGTCAGGAGCTTCTATTTTGGTGCGTTAAAAAAAATTTACTTGTATTTACGACAAAATTATCCGAAATAAAATTAAGCGTCATGAAAGCAGTCAAACCCATAGAAAGCCTCGATGATATCAAAGTTTTGGTGAACAGCTTTTACGATAAGGTCCGGAAGGACGAACTGCTGGCCGATATTTTCAATAACGTCATTCAGGACCGTTGGCCGCAGCATTTGGAGAAGATGTATACCTTCTGGCAAGCCGTTCTGCTGTCGGAATATACGTATGAAGGCTCTCCTTTCCCCCCTCACGCGCAACTGCCTGTTGAGAAAGCTCATTTTGACCGGTGGCTGCAACTTTTCAACGCCACCCTGGAGGAGTACTTCGAGGGCGACAGATCGGAGCGTGCCAGGTGGCAAGCCAACCGGATGGCTGAGATTTTCCTGTCAAAAATTACTTTTTACCGAAACAATTCAAGCATTCAGCTCGCGTGACCAGCGGACGATCTTCATTTACAATCATACAAAGCAATCATGAACATTCATAAAGATTCCATCATAGGAGAACTGGTAGCGGAGGACTATCGAACCGCCGCTGTTTTTAAACGAAACGGGATTGATTTCTGCTGCAACGGCAACCGCAGCATTGGCGACGCCTGCAGTCATAAACAGTTGGAAGCGACCGCTCTGATCCGGCAATTGGAAGCGGTAGGAACGCAAAAAAGCGACGGGTCTCCCGACTTCAATTCATGGCCGCTTGATTTGCTTGCAGACTATGTTGAGAAAAAGCACCATCGTTATGTCGAGGCAAAAATAGAGGAAATCAGGCCTTTCCTGTCAAAAGTGGCACTGGTGCATGGCGATCGCCACCCCGAGCTGTTCGAGGTAGAGCAACTTTTCGAGGCTTCGGCGGGAGAACTGGCGGTACATATGAAGAAAGAAGAGCTGATGCTGTTTCCCTACATCCGTAAAATGGTATCGGCGGCGAAATCCGGAATACCGGTACAGGCGGTTTTCGGTTCCGTTCAAAATCCCATTGGCATGATGATCCATGAACATGACACCGAAGGGGCCCGGTTTCGTCGTATAGCCGAACTAACCCGGGATTATACGCCGCCGGCCGATGGCTGTAACACCTACCGTGTCACGTTGTCGCTTCTGAAAGAGTTTGAAGACGACCTGCACCTGCATATTCACCTTGAAAACAACATTTTGTTCCCCAAGTCGGTTGAGCTGGAAGAACACTTACACGCATGAAATCAAACTTCATTGCCCGGTTAATTCTTTTGTGCGTCCCTGGGTTGGCAGTGGCAACACCGCTTCCGGCCCGGGAACTGCTGCCATCGGGTTTTTTCATTGATGGCGACCGGTTGATCGTGGGGCTGCTGATCGCGGCGCTGCTCCTGGGCACGACCATATTGGTATCATTAACGATGCGGTTACGGCGTCTCTGGCAGCATTACCGGGAAATCGACCCTACCTGCAATTCTGAAAGGTATCGCACTGTTTCCCAGAAGCTGAACAGCACGCAGATCGGGAAAATCCTGCAGTACAACAAGCGCCGGCTACCAAAAACTACCCCGCTGGCAGTGATTTTTGCCGTTTTTCTCCAACATTCTGCGGCAGCACAAGCTCCGGCTAAACCAGGCGGAAGTGCGATTCTGGGTGAAACCGGTGTGATCATCACAATTGTACTTATTGCTCTCCCGGTTTTGCTTGCGCTTCTGCTGATACTCGTCAAAGCGAATCAAGTGCTCAGAAAAGCGAAAAGCAGATTTGAAAGCCGCGAAGCGGAGGAGTTGTCAAAATATTTCAATGAGCTGCCGGAAAAGGAGGTAGACGCACTTGAACACCGTAAAGCCGCATTGGAATACCGGCTTTCCGGGCAGGAACTGTCGGGCTCTATGCCTCCGGACGATAAGCGGGGGTTGATATATTTCCATGAAAAGTCGGGTTTGCCGGTGGTGGCGGCCAAAAAGAAGGCTCCACAGAGGCCTAACATTGACCCTGCCTTGTCAAAGGTAATCTTATGGTATATCGGAAGCGCTATTTTCTGGCTGTTGTTCGGGACGACTGTGGGCGAATACCTGGGGATCAAATTCATTGCACCTGATGCTGATCATTTAAGCTGGCTGAGTTTTGGCAGGCTGAGGCCGGTTCATACCAACGCGGTTTTCTGGGGCTGGGCTTCTCTCGGGATGCTAGGGCTGGGCTACTATGTGGTACCGCGTGTAGGCAATACCCCTCTGGCCAGTATCAGGTGGGCCTGGTACGCCCTGGTCCTGGTCAACCTGGCCGTATTGACGGGCTCGTGCAGCCTGATGGCCGGGATCAACAACGGAGGCGGAGAATACCGCGAATATGTGTTCCCGATTATGTCACTATTCGTGGCCGGTCTTGCGCTTACGCTGGCCAATTATATAAAGACAATTGCCAACCGGAAAACCGAAGAGATTTACATTTCGAACTGGTACATGGTTGCGGCACTGATTTTTGTTGCGGTAATTGCGTTGGTAGGCTATCTGCCTTTCTGGCAGGACGGTCTTGGAGAAACCATTGTGCAGGGCTATTACATGCACCAGGCGGTGGGTATGTGGTTTATGTTCTTCACGCTGGGCATTGTGTATTATTTCCTCCCCCAGCAGCTCAACCAGCCCATTTATTCCTATAGCCTCGGGATACTGGCTTTCTGGACGCAAATCCTCTTTTATACCCTGATCGGAACCCATCATTTTGTATTCAGCGCGATCCCGTGGTGGTTGCAGACGGTAGCCATAGTAGCGAGCGTCGGTATGGTGATACCCGTGGTAGCCGGAACGACCAATTTTCTCCTGACTTTCAGAGGGGCGTGGCACCACGTTCGACATAGCTACACCATTCCGTTTTTCCTGGTTGGTATTCTTTTTTACTTCACGGGTTCCATGCAGGGAACGGCGGAGGCGTTCCGTTTTACCAATCTTCTGTGGCATTTCTCCGACTTTACCGTGGCGCACTCGCACCTCACGATGTATGGTATTATCAGTTTTTTCCTTTGGGCAGGCATGTATGCGCTTCTGCCGCGTATTACCGGGAAAGAAGCACCTCAGATCACGATAGGGATCCATTTCTGGCTCGCACTTATCGGTTTGCTCTTTTATACTATACCGCTGATGTACGGAGGCACACTCCGCGGCTTGTCATGGATGGCAGGGGAACCGTTCCTGGAGAGTGTGAAGCTCATGATGCCTTACTGGCTGTGGCGGGCGATAGGCGGAACACTGATGTGGTTCTCTCACCTTTTCTTCGCTTACAACTTTTATAAAATGGTGAACCGCAAACAGGAAGAAACGGATATAAGCGAGATGGCAATCCGAAACCTGGCGGTTACCGGGAAAAATTAGCCAAAACCGGACTTTTAATATGAGTTTTTTTAATAGTCATCATAAACTGTTCGGCCTGGCTACGCTGATGTTCGTGGTGCTTACACTTTTTGTAGCCATTCTGCCCGCGCTGAATAACCAGGCGGCGGTGCGCCCCCTGCCGGATGCTCAGCCATTAACCGCGCAGGCGGCAAGGGGGAAGGCGGTGTTTGTTTCCAATGGCTGTGTCGCCTGCCACAGCCAGCAGGTTAGAAATGTGGATATGGACCGGGTATGGGGAAGCCGGCCTTCGATAGCTGCCGATTATGCCGGAAACACGCGCATGGACTTCTGGCGAAATACGGCTACCCTGATGGGAACGGAACGTACCGGTCCGGACCTGACGGACGTGGGTACCAGGCAGCCCGGCCGGGAATGGAACCTGGTACACTTGTTTAATCCTCGTATTGTAGTGAAAGAATCGGTCATGCCGGCCTATCCTTTCCTGTTCAGGTACACGGAAGCACCTGCGGCGGAAGATGTGGTTGTAAGTGTGCCGCCCGCTCACATGCAGGGAAGAAACGGGAAAATAGTGGCAACGGCTGAGGCGCTTGACCTGGTCGCTTACCTTCAGTCGCTCAAGCAGGCGAAACTGCCGGAAGCCGAAAATACACCTGCCTTTCTCTACAAAACGGAGAAAAAAGCGGGTGTATCTGCCGGTCGGGAAGAAACACCTGTTGCTGACGGGGAAGCGTTGTACATGGCCAATTGCTCGGCCTGTCACCAGGCAAACGGGGAAGGGCTGGCAGGAGCCTTCCCGCCGCTGAAAGGGAGCAGGATTGTGACCGGTGGCGACCTTCGCCTTTACATAGATATTATTATGAACGGTTATGATGCGCGCCCGGAATATGCCTCGATGGCAGCAGTCGGTACCAACCAGGGGTGGACGGAGCATGAAGTAGCGGCCATTATCAACTATGAGCGCAGCAGCTGGGGCAACGACGCGCCTGTGGTTAGTGTAGAAGAGATAAAAGAGCTCCTGGATTCGATTCAACAACGCAGTGAGTAACAGGATATGAAAAGTAGAATCGCATTGTTTTTGCTGGTCTCCTTGGGTGCAGGCGAGGTAAATGCCTGTCCGGTATGCGAGCGCAACCAACCTGCTGTGTTCAGAGGCCTGGTTCACGGGGCCGGGCCGGAGAGCCGGTGGGACTACCTGATCATCGGCGTGATTGCAGCGGTGGTCCTGCTCACTCTTTTTTTTTCGGTGAAATGGTTGGTAAAACCGGGTGAGGGTTCTGCCGGGCATATCAAACGAACTGTTTTAAACAACTGGTGAAATAGCCAGGAGTCGTAAGGTTTTAGCAGCCCAATCCTTCCGGCTCACAGCTAATACCTCACTACTCACAGCTAATACCTCACTACTCACAGCTTTCTATTACAACGAAAATGAGTGGAAAAAGCAAAGTACTGATTTTTGTGGACGACGACGTACAGCCGGTAGCCGAAGCGCTTGCGCCCACCAATTTCGACCTGGATACCCGTAAACTGGCTGACGGCAGTCATTCTCTTAAAATTGTAAGTAAAGATCCGTCAGGAAAGGAAGGCGTCCGGGTTATTCCGTTTACTGTTCGCAACGGACCGGCAATTGCTATTGAAGGCATAAAAGAGAACGACGTAGTAGAGGGTGTTCTGCCGCTCATGATCAATGCTTACGGAAAAGGCGACCAGAAATCTTTCCTCATATCAGGCAGCGAAACGCCGCAAAGTATTCCTTCCTGGGTTTGGATCATCATTATTCTTTTTACCGGTTGGGCGTTGTACTACGTAATCCGGTACCTTGACGCGCCTTGATTGGAAAAGGGAAGTCGGATGTCGGAAATCGGATGTCGGAAAAACGGAAATCGGATGTCGGAAAAACTGGAATCGGAAAGCGGACATCTGAAACAGGAAAACGGGAATTGACATTGAAAATCGGAGGTTGGCCGACGCAATCGCACTATGCGGCGCGGCCGATTTCCGATTTCTGATTTCCGATTTCTCTCGAAATGTGCATCTTTGTCTGAAAAATGTACATTTTATTGGAATGGATTTAACAGGAAAAACGGCAATAGTCAGTGGAGGAGCGTCGGGATTAGGCGAAGCAACCACGAGAAGGCTCGCCGGAGAGGGTTGTAACGTGCTGATTTTTGACCTGCACGAAGGGCGGGGGAGAGAGCTGGAGAAGGAATTCGGCGGGCAGGTCCGGCTCCATATCGGCGACGTAACGCAGGAAAACCAGGTGCAGGCAGCGATCGACGAAACCCTGCGTGCCTACCGGTCGCTGCATATTGCCGTGAACTGTGCCGGAATTGTGGCGGGGAGCAAAACGGTAGGTAAGATAAATGGCGTGCCGGGCCCGCACCCTTTCGGTCTGTTCAATACCGTTGTCCAGGTAAACCTTGTCGGCACGTTTAACGTGATGCGGCTTGCTGCCTTTGCGATGCAGGCGAACGAGCCCGATGAGAATGGCGAGCGGGGTGTGGTACTCAACACGTCATCGGTCGCTGCTTTTGACGGCCAGATCGGGCAAATTGCCTATGCGGCCAGCAAGGGCGCTATCGCCAGCATGACCTTACCTGCCGCCCGGGACCTGGCATCGCTCGGCGTACGGGTGATGGCAATCGCACCGGGACTCTTTGAAACTCCATTGTTGGCCAATCTTTCCGAAGAAGTAAAAACGTCATTGGGTCAGCAGGTCCCTTTTCCACCCCGCCTTGGTAAACCTGCCGAATTTGCGGACCTGGTAGCCGCTATTGTCCGGAACCCTATGCTGAATGGGGAAGTGATCCGGCTTGACGGCGCTATTCGCATGGCGCCCAGATAGCGCCGCTTCAGATCTTGAAAAGCACCAAGAGGATTCGATGGATAAACAGCAGGACACAGGGAATGCACCGGACCGGGATCAATTGCTATGGCAGCGGATCACCGGCGACGACCGGGAAGCGCTTGGAGAGTTGTTTGAGATCTATGCGAGGGAACTTCTGACCTATGGCTTCCGCATTCATGCAGATTTGGGTATGGTCAAGGACGTGCTTCAGGACGTGTTTGTCGATATCTGGACCTACCGTAAAAACCTGGCGGGTGCGGTTAAGGTTAAATTCTATTTGTATCAGTGCCTACGGAACGCTCTTTTCAAACAGCTCGCCCGTGAACGGAAGGTTCCTTCTGAAGACATCGGGGTAAAGGAAATCCCGGATACGGAGAGCTCGCCTGAGGCTGTGTTCGTGCAACTGGAAGACGAAATGGACCGGCAGGACCGGCTCCGGCTTTCGCTGGAGGCGCTCACACCAAGAGAGCGGGAAGTAATTTCATTGAAATATTATTCGAACCTGAAGATCCGCGAGATAGCAAAATTGCTTGAGCTAAAAGAGCAAACAATTGCAAACACGCTTCAAAATGCACTTTCCAAGCTGCGCAAATGCCTTGTGAATAACTTTTTCCTGTTTTTTTTATAGAATATGTAATTTTCTTTGGTAGTAAAATCGGGATATGCGCTCTTCATTTTGAGCGCATTTTTTGTTTGCAACCAATGAAAGCATATCTGGATTTTCAGCCCGAAGATTTCGCTGCGGACGAGTTTTTTATCCGATGGGTAAAATCCGCAGATATTGAAGCGGAGACATTCTGGCAGAACTGGCTGGAAACATATCCCTTTATGCGCCAGAAGGTGGAAATTGCAAGAAAAATGGTCTTGCTAACGGATAGTCTCCCGGTGCCTCCCGTTGCGGATTTAGAGATTGCGGCTTTGAAGCGATCGGTGCTGAAAAGGATAGAGGATCAGGAGAACGGTCGTATAAAGGTGCGCAGACTGTCCCCGCTGGTATACTGGGCGGCGGTGGTCGCGGGACTTGCGCTGTTTGCTGCGTGGTGGGCGCAAATTTACCAGGACCGGCCAGATGTATTGGTGGGTGAACCCATGCAGGACGAGGCCATGAAAGTAGTGAGTGCCGGGCCGGATAAACGTCTGGTGATTTTGTCCGATGGCAGCTCTGCACTATTGAAAAAGAATAGCAAGATCATCTTCCCGGCAAGCTTTGAGCCGGGGAGGAGAGAAGTATACCTGGTAGGCGAGGCTTTTTTTGAGGTAGCGAAAGATTCTTTGAGGCCTTTCTTTGTCCGGACGCACGATTATACCACGCGGGTCCTGGGAACCAGCTTTAATGTACGCGCCTATCCCGAAGACGGGCGTGTATCGGTTTTCGTCAAGACGGGGAAAGTCTCAGTGTACAGGTCGGACCGGGATTCTTCTTCTGAAGCTGATAATCCGCTTGTTTTGATGCCTAATCAGCAAGGCTTTTTCCAGAAGGAAACGAGTCCCCGGTTAACGGAGGAATTGCCGCCGGCAGAACAGAAAGCAGTTCCGGTACCGGACATCGACCGGATGCGGTTCGAATACGACGAAGTATTGGTCGGCGATATTTTCGAGCAGATCGAGAAAGCGTATAATGTTAAGATCCGGTATGACAAAAGCGTTTTCGGGCAATGTCCGGTTACTGCTTCGCTTACGGGAGAGCCTTTTGACGAGAAACTGAAACTGGTAACACTCGCGGTTCGCGCGAATTTCAGGATAGAGAACGACCAGGTTTTCATCACCGGGTTAGGCTGTGACCGCGATAAAAATTAAACTCCTTTCCCTACACCTTATAACCTTCAAGTCCCAGCCTATGATATAATCTGCTTCCCCCTTAAAAGCCGAAACCGGTCAAGTTGGCGCTCCACCGGTTTCAGGACTACCCGTTCCTGAATGGTTCAGGATCGCGTGGTACGTATTGTCAAAATCTGAGAAAATTTTAACGACACAAAACTATGAAATGCAAGCAAGCATTGCAAAAACAGCTTTGGGGCCTGATGAAACTGACGTTATTTCAAATTTTTCTTTTCGCCTTTTTCGCAGATATGGCTTCCGGCCTGCCGGTGAAAGGACAGGAGCTGCTGAAGCAGAGAATTACGGTTTCTATCCATAACCGGAAAGTCAAGGAGGCGCTTCAGGTCCTTGAAGATAAGTCTAAGATCAAGTTTGTCTACAGCTCAAGGCTGATTGATGCCGGGCGGTCGGTTTCACTGAATGCGGTTAATACAACACTGGAAGAAGTGCTGGACATGCTGTTGTCTCCCCTCCGGTTGGGGTATACCATTTCAGGGCGACAGGTGGTGCTGAACAGGATTTTTCCGGATCCGGTGACGCCGCAAAACCCGGTAAGCTCCGTTTTGAAACAGGTTTCAGGAAAGGTGGTGGACGGAAAAGGCGATCCGTTGCCGGGCGTGAGCATTCTCGTCAAAGGAACGCAGCAGGGTACCACCACTGATACTTCAGGGGATTTTTCTATTGATTCGCCCGGGGAGAACCTGACGCTGGTGTTTTCGTTTGTAGGCTATGTGGTAAAAGAGGTCTTCGTCGGGAACGAGACCCATCTCCGGATCGCCATGACCGAAGATGTTGCCGTGCTGGAAGAAATGGTGGTGGTCGGTTATGGAACACAGAAAAAAGCCAATCTGACCGGCGCAATGGATGTGATCAAAAGCGAAGAACTTTCAGGCCGTGTGGTGACTAATTTGTCTGAGGCGCTGCAGGGAATTTCTCCTAATCTCAATATTACCCAGAGTGGTACAAGCGGCGAGCCGGGCGGAAAGCTCAACATGAATATCAGGGGGATTGGTTCGCTCACTGGCGACAGCTCGCCCTACGTCCTGGTCGACGGCGTGCCGATGGATCTCAATGCCGTTAATCCCAACGATATAGAGTCGCTGACCGTGCTTAAAGATGCCGCAGCATCGGCCATCTACGGCTCCCGGGCGCCTTATGGCGTGATCCTGGTCACCACTAAAAAAGGCGTGAAGGGCGACCGGAAACCCAGAATTACCTACTCCAACAATTTCTCGGTGTCTACCCCGCTCGGGCTTCCGCACATGGCCAATTCCCTCAATTTTGTGACCGCCTACGACCAGGCGAGCGTCAATGCCGGCTTGTCGCCCAATTTTTCGGCCTACAACATCGAAAGAATCAGGGATTATATGGCCGGGAAAATCAAGGATGAAACCTGGGAGCTGCCGGACGGGAGCGACTGGGCCGGAAATGGCATCTGGACCATTGCCGGCAACGGAAATAACGACTGGCTGCATATTTTTTACGACGACAAGGTCATGCGGCAGAAACACGACCTGAGCGTGAGCGGCGGCGGGCAAAAGAGTACCTATTTCATTTCGGCCGGCGTCTGGGACCAACCCGGAGAGCTTCGCTTCGGCGATCAATATTATAAGCGGTATAACCTGACGGCAAATGTCTCTTCCGAAGTAACCGATTGGCTGAAGTTTGAATTGAATACAAAGTTCATCAACGAAGACTTCCAGTTTTTTAACACCACTTCAGGGTGGGACCGGTCTACCATGTATCACAATTTTGTAAGGACAAATGTTTTCAGGCCGATGTACCTGCCGAACGGCGAGTTTTCCCAAATATCGAACATCCCGCTTCTGAATGGCGGCAAGGAGAAACAAAAGGTGCAAAGCTATATCGCGCGGTTGAGCAGCACCATAGAGCCGGTCAGGAACTGGCGTACAACTGTTAGCTATAATTATAAAGTGGATTTTACGGGGGTCAACAACAACCGTGCTACCGTTTTTGGAAGCTACCCCAATGGATCTTCCGTTGCAGTTGCTTACCCGATTTCCTCCTATGTAATGTCCAGGAACAGCAACCTCTACCAACTCTTTAATATCGTATCGTCTTACGAGTACACGCTTGGCGGACACCATTTTTTCGGATTGTTCGGGTATGAACGCGAGGAAAATAAAATGGAAGGATTATGGGGGCAAAAGGACAATATCCTGACCAGTAAGGTACCCTCTATCAGCACGTCAACCGGACAGATTTACCTCGATGACGAGCATACCCACTGGTCGACCCAGGGAGCTTTCGGGCGGTTCCAGTATAATTATCGTGAGAAATACCTGGCGGAAATGAACGTCCGGTACGACGGATCATCGCGGTTCAAGGAAGGCAGGCGCTGGGGATGGTTCCCGTCCTTTTCGCTCGGCTATAACCTTGCCCGCGAAAACTTCTGGGAGCCTATCCGGCCCGTGGTAAACGATATGAAAGTAAGAGCCTCCTGGGGGCGCCTCGGGAACCAGAATGTTGACAGCTTTCTTTATGTGGAAACCATCGGGATAGGAACGGATCTCGGCTGGATAATGGGTTCGGAACGGCCCAATTACACTACAACACCTGCAATGGTCAGCGCCGATCTGACCTGGGAAACTTCTGAAACGAGGAACCTGGGCGCCGATTTCTCCTTTTTGGACGGAAGGCTTACCGCCGGATTCGATGTTTACAAAAGATTGACCAGCAATATGTTCGGCCCGGCTGAAGCCCTGCCTATCGTGTTGGGGGCCAAGGCGCCGCAAAGAAACAATGCTTCGCTGGAAACCAGCGGTTTCGAGCTTTCGCTGGGATGGCGGCAAACGGTCAACAACAATTTTTCGTACTATACCAGGCTGGCCTTATCGGACAACAGGAGTGTGGTAACGCAATACAACAACCCGACCAAAACGCTCAGTACCTGGTATGAAGGCCAGCAAATCGGCGAAATATGGGGGCTGAAAACCGCCGGTATTTACCAGTCGGATGAGGATGCGCAACGCGGTCCCGATCAGACCCTGTTTTTCCCGACCTGGGGAGCTGGCGACATCGGGTACAGCGACCTGGACGGCGACGGCAAGATCACCAGGGGTGCAGGTACGGCTGAAAACCCTGGCGATTTTGTGAAAATAGGAAACAATTCGTCCAGGTACCTCTTCGGACTTACCGCCGGCGGCAAATGGAAAGGGTTTGATTTCCGGGTCTTTCTACAAGCTGTCGGTAAAAGAGATTTTGCTTTCGACTCGGGAGAAATGCTTTTCTGGGGTGTCAATGCCCAGCAGTGGTGGAACATGACTATCATGGAGCAGCACCTGGATTATTGGCGGCCCGCCGGTGAAACCAACCTGCTTGGCGCCAATACGTCGGGGTATTACCCGAAACCCTATCTCTCCGTAGAAGATATTAAGAACAAACAGATCCAGAGTCGTTATCTGCAGAATGCCTCCTACGTAAGACTGAAGAATGTCAGTGTGAGCTATAGCCTTCCGACCGGTTTGTTAAGCAAAACGCGGGTTATCAGCGGGGCTTCCGTCCTGGTTTCTGCAGAAAACCTGGCCACTTTCACCGGCCTTACCAAACTGTTCGATCCGGAAGCGCTCTCTACGATAGGGTGGGGAGCGGGGAAAATTCATCCCCTGCGAAAAGTATGGTCAGCAGGTATCAATATCAACTTTTAACAGTCTTCACGATGAAAGCGATTGTCAAAACTTTTTTGATTGTATACGGGCTGATCCTGTTAGGCTGTAACGAATCTTTTCTCAACAAATCTCCGCTCGACACTATCTCCACACAGGATTACTGGAAAACCGCCAAAGACCTGGAGCTGTATATTAACCAGTTCTACCCGGTAGCGTTTGCGATCAGCGGCTCAGACCGGTATGAAGGGATCTTTGCCGCAGATCTTCCTACCGACGACCTGGTAGCAGCGCAGGTAAACGACCGGCTGCGCGGGAGCCGGGTTGTGCCCGCAACCGGCGGCTGGAACTATACCAACATCCGAAACCTGAATTACTTCTTCGAGCATTATAAAAAAGTGGAGGAAGACTTTGAACGCTACCGCCATTTTGTAGGGGAGGCGCATTTCTTCAGAGCTTATTTCTATTTTTTACTGGTGAAGGAGTACGGTGATGTTCCTCTCATAGACAAGGTATTGGCAACGGACGATGCGGAATTGTACGGCGCGCGAACGCCCCGCAACCAGGTAATTGATTTCATAGTGGCCGATCTCGACAAGGCGATCGAATATATGGACCCGGGTATAAATGCCGGCAGGACCCGTTTGAGCAGAGGGATCGCCCTGCTGCTGAAGTCGCGGGTATGCCTGTACGAAGGAACCTGGGAGAAATATCATGCCGGAAAGCCCTTCGGAGTAGCCAGTCCGGACCCGGCCCGCTACTTCCAGCTGGCAGCCCAGGCCTCGGAAGAGCTTATGAATTCTGGACTGTATACGCTCTTTACTACCGGGAACCCGGCGAAAGATTATTTTTTCTTCGGTGAGACGGATTATTCCGGTAACTCCGAGGTGCTGCTCTGGAAAAAATACGACCTGGCGTTGAATCACGGGCATTCCCGACAGTTCCAGATTGCCACCGGGAAATCGGGCGGTGCAGGGCTGAGCAAAAGCCTGATCGAATCTTACCTGTGTAAGGACGGAAAGCCTATTTACCTTTCTTCAGGCACCAAAAATCCATTGTATGCCGGCGACGGAAATTTGCGTGAGGTGGTACAAAACAGGGATCCGCGCCTGCACCAGACTATCTTTATTCCCGGGGATCCCCTGCAGGTTTCAGGCCCCGATACCCTTCGGTTCGTCCGCCCGGTAGTAGATCAACCTGCTCATACCAAAAATACAACCGGCTATCAACTGAAAAAAACGTTAAATTATAACCCGGTTCACCACATTACGTCGGAGACGCTTCCGGTCGGCTACACCGGGTGGATTATTTTCCGCTACGCCGAGGCACTCCTGAACTATGCCGAGGCCAGGGCCGAGTTGGGAACGCTTACGCAGGCCGATCTTGATCGGTCGGTTAACCTGCTGCGGCAACGCGTCGGGATGCCAGGGCTAATTCTGTCTGCTATTCATGCGGATCCTAACTGGCAGTTTCCCGGCCTTTCGCCCATCATAAATGAAATCCGACGGGAAAGAAGGGTAGAGCTGGTTTGGGAAGGTTTCAGGTGGGACGACATCGCAAGGTGGGCTGCCGCAGGTACCCTGATTTCAGGAAAGCGGCTTTTGGGGGCCAGGTTTAACAAAACAGACTACCCGGATCTGAAAGCGGAAGCTTTCCGCCTGACGGACGGCTTTTTTGATGAGTACCGGGATGTGCTTCCGAACGGGTTCGGTTTTCGCGCGGACCGGGACTACCTGAGCCCGATTTCAACTGAAGAGCTCACGCTTAATCCCGGACTGGAGCAAAACCCGGGCTGGTAGTTCAGGGTTACAGTACCACAGATAACCCGCGGGGAAATGGTCTTCGGGCCAGGTTCTCCGGCTTAAAACGCAAGCATGATAAAATGATAAGCTTACTCAGGAGGTATGGTGTGTTAATGGGGCTGGGCGTGTTGTCCGCCTGCGGCGACCGGCTTTCCATACCGGAAAATGTTGCCCGTGAATTGTCCGCAATTACAAGCGCGCCGGATTACACATACGACGTCAAGCCGATTCTTTCGGACCGTTGTTTTGCATGTCACGGCCCCGATGCCAATAAAGTCAAAGGTGGCCTGCGACTTGATCTGGCCGAATCAGCATACAACAAGGAAGACGACTCGGGAATGAATGCCATAGTGCCCGGAAAACCGTGGAAGAGCGGGGTTGCGCACCGTATTTTATCGGGCGATCCGGACCTGGTGATGCCTACTCCCGACTCACATCTGACGCTTTCTGACAAGGAAAAGGCCATACTGATCAGGTGGATTGAAGACGGCGCCGGATACAAGCCGCACTGGTCGTTCACCGAAATCCGGAGACCCGATTTGCCCCAAGTGAAAAACGAGAGGTGGGTAAAAAACGGGATTGATCAATTCATTCTCGCCGAAATGGAGGCCCGCAATCTGGAACCGTTTCCGGAGGCAGACCGCGCTACCTTATTGCGCCGGGTAAGCATGGATCTGACAGGACTGCCTCCGACTCACAACGAGGTGTCGGCATTTGTTGGTGATTCTTCTCCGGATGCTTATGAAAAGGCAGTTGACCGGCTTTTAAGCTCGCCGCATTACGGAGAGCAAATGGCGGTACCCTGGCTGGACGTGGCCCGCTACGCAGACACGCATGGCTACCAGGACGACATGATGCGGACCGCATGGCCCTACCGGGACTGGGTAATCAAAGCTTTTAATGAGAACCTTTCATACGACAAGTTCATCACCTGGCAGCTCGCCGGTGATTTGCTCCCGCAACCCACAAATGAGCAAATGGTAGCCACCGCCTTTAACCGAATGCACCAGCAGAGCATGGAAGGCGGCATCATTTCCGAAGAATATCGCACAGAGTATGTCGCCGACCGGGTAAATACTTTCGGGCTTGCATTCCTGGGGCTGACTACCGAATGTGCCCGTTGTCATGACCATAAATATGATCCGTTCAGTCAAAAGGATTATTTTTCCCTGTATGCCTTTTTCAATAATATAAACGAAAACGGGCAGATTCCCTACAACGGTGAGGCAAGCCCCAGCATAACACTTCCTACATCGGAAGCGAAAAAGCAGCTGGAGGGAATCAGGGAAGTGCTGGATAAGGAAGAGAAACGACGGCAGCAGCTCCATTCTTCCCGCGCGGCTTTCGAAGACTGGTTGTCACAGGCTTCAGGTAATCCTGAGAAATTTGTACGAAAGATAACCGACGGGCTGTACGGGCATTTTACGTTCGACGAACCGAAAGGGAAACTGCTGAAAAACCTGGCCAAAGCGGGGCACGAGGCCTATTGCGAAGGTGACGACGCCTTGTCCGATAGTGCTTCGCGACCAGGGAAATTTGGTCTCAGCCGTCGTATTTTCGGAGAAAATGCAGTCGATTTTGGTGCGGATTTTGCCTATTTCGAGCGAAATCAGCCTTTTACCATCAGCGTTTGGCTGAATATTCTGAATGCCAGCCTGAACGGGTCGATTATACACAAATCCAACCACATCACCAGCGGGTACAGGGGGTGGAATGTCTTCCGGGAGAAGGACGGTACTTTCCGCGTCCTGCTAAGCTACGTCTGGCCGGGCAACTGCATTGAACTGCAGACGGTCCGCCCGGTACCATTGAACGAGTGGACGAACATTGCTTTTACATATGACGGCCTGAGCAAAGCCGAAGGCCTGAGGGTTTTTATCAATGGCGAGGCAGCGCCTGTAAAGGTCGTCAATGACAACCTTACGCAGAGTCTGTTGTACGGGAAAAATAAGACCAACATCGCCGTCAATAATCTCAAAATAGGGCGGCTGAACGATGTTTTTACGAAAGATTTCGAGGTAGATGAACTTAAAATTTATTCCCGGAGCCTGACTTCCCTGGAAATGCGCAGCCTCTTTTCCCAGAAGAACGAGGTAGTTGCTGCTCTCGTAAAAAAACCGGCGGCAAGGACAGGTGCTGACCTGAAAGCGCTGCAGGAGTATTATTTCCAGAATATGTCCGGTGATTTCGGAGCAAGCCTGGCGGAAAGCCACAGGAAAATCGGTGAGCAGACGGAGCTTCTCAACAGCCAGATTGATGTAATGGTGATGAAGGAGCGAAAGTACCCCAGGAAAACCCATATCCTGGTGCGCGGCGTGTATGATGCGCCGGGCGCGGAGGTATCGCCCGATACGCCTGATGAATTGTTTAAAATGCCGAAAGAATATCCCAGGAATCGTCTCGGCCTGGCCAAATGGCTGCTTCATGAAAAGAACCCCCTTTTTGGCCGGGTGGCGGTCAACCGCTTCTGGCAGCAATACTTTGGCCGTGGGTTAGTGCTCTCTACCGGTGATTTCGGCAACCAGGGAGAACTTCCGACGCACCCGGCGCTGCTTGACTGGCTGGCAGCGGAATTCCGGGATTCAAAAACGGGCAAGTGGAATGTAAAGAATCTGCAGCGGCTGATTGTAACCTCTGCCACCTACCGCCAGTCGTCGCATAGCCCGGGCAGGACAACGGCTACAGACCCGGATAACCGCTACTATTCGAGAGGCCCCAACTACAGAATCAGCGCCGAACAGGTAAGGGACAATGCATTGGCTTCGAGCGGATTATTGAACAGGCGCCTCGGAGGCGAAAGTGTGTACCCCTACCAGCCTGCCGGAATCTGGGAGCAGATTTCAAATTACGGCAAATACAGGCAGCAGAAGGGGGATACCCTTTACCGTCGGAGTATGTACACGGTCTGGAAGCGAACCGCCCCGCCCCCCATGATGCTGAACTTTGACGCCTCGGAGCGCCATTTCTGTACGGTAAAGCGCCAGAAGACGAGTACTCCCCTGCAGTCGCTCGTTATCATGAATGACCCGCAGTTCGTGGAGGCGTCACGCGTGCTTGCCCAGAAGATGATCCGGAAAGGCACAACCCAAAAAGAACGCATCGACTATGCCTTTGTGGCTTTAACCGGGCGTTCTTCGCGAACCGATGAGCTGAATGTTCTTACTGCCTTCTACGACGAGGAGCTGAGAAATTTCCGCGAGAACCCCGCTAAGGCGCGACAGTTGCTGAAGGTCGGGGATTTCCCGGCCGAGAAGTCGATTGATCCGGCAGAGCTGGCCGCGACCACCATGGTGGCCAGTACCATTATGAATTTTGATGAGTTTGTAATCAAGCGGTGAGTTTTGAGGGGTGAGCGCGGTTTGCCTGTGAAGCGACCGCCTGCCGGTCACTGCTGTCCAACAGAAAATACAAAACCATGAGTTTTTACAGAGAGCTTGAAAATCATGTTCATGAGCAACTAAGCCGCAGGAATTTCCTATCCAGAACCAGTCTCGGGTTGGGTGCGGCAGCTGTGGCTTCCCTGTTGAATGCAGACAGTTGGGGGCGCGCGCCCGAAGCGCCCGGTGCTGCCGAAGAGGCGGCGATGCCGCTCGGAGCACCTCATTTTGCCCCGAAAGCAAAACGGATCATTTATTTGTTCCAAAGTGGTGCACCATCCCAGTTGGAGCTTTTCGATTATAAGCCGAAACTGGCCGAAATGTGGGGGCAGGACTTGCCCGAATCGGTGCGGAAAGGGCAGCGGCTGACCGGTATGACCGCCGGCCAAAGCAGTTTCCCGCTGGCGGCTTCCAATTTCAATTTTTCCAGGTACGGGGCTTCCGATATGATGATCAGTGAATTGCTGCCGTTTACTTCCGGGATCGTGGACGAAGTGACTTTTATCCGGTCCATGTATACAGAGGCTATCAATCATGACCCCGCCGTTACTTTTTTCCAGACCGGGAGCGAGCAGGGCGGCAGGCCCTCCTGGGGATCCTGGGTGAGCTATGGCCTGGGTTCCGACAACCGTAATATGCCCTCTTTTGTGGTATTGCTTTCCAAAGGGCGCGGTGGAGACCAGCCTCTCTATGCCAAGTTGTGGAGCAATGGGTTCCTTCCGTCGGTCCACCAGGGTGTAGTATTTCGTTCCGGGCCGGATCCGGTGTTCTACCTGAACAACCCGGACGGCGTAGACAAAGCGGGCCGGAGAAGAATGCTGGATGCGCTCGCAAAATTGCAGCAGGCGCAGTTTGAGAAAATTCTTGACCCGGAAATCAACTACAGGATGGAGCAGTATGAAATGGCCTACCGCATGCAAACCGCCGTGCCTGAAACTATGAACATCTCTGACGAACCGGATTATATTTTTGATTTGTACGGTGAGGAAGCACGCAAGCCGGGCACTTTTGCCGCGAATTGCCTGCTGGCTCGCAAGCTGGTGGAAAAAGATGTGAAGTTTGTGCAGCTCTATCACCAGGGGTGGGACCAGCACGGTAATCTTCCCCGGGACATCCAGACAATGGCCCGGAGCGTTGACCAGGCTTCAGCCGCTCTTATCCGTGATCTCAAACAGCGGGGGCTGCTGGATGAAACGCTGGTGGTTTGGGGCGGAGAATTCGGCCGGGGCGCGTATTCACAGGGTAAGTTAACGAAAGAAAACTACGGCCGGGACCATCATCCCAAAAGCTTTACCATATGGATGGCCGGAGCCGGTGTAAAAAAGGGTTTCGTACTCGGAGAGACCGATGAGTTCGGGTACAACATTGTGAAGGACCCTGTGCATGTCCATGATTTCCAGGCAACGGTAATGCACCTGCTCGGCATCAATCACGAACAACTCGTCTTCAAGCACCAGGGAAGGCGATTTCGCTTAACCGATGTGCACGGTAAAGTAGTGAATGAAATTTTGAGCTGATGCCCGGTGTGATAATTTTTTAAAAGAAACAGGTTTTTGATTGTTATAAATCAAGCCGACGGTTGTTTTAGTACAAACGAGTGTTTTCATGATTCTTACTTCATTGCTGCAGCTTTCAGACTGGGCGCTGTTTATTGGCCGTATGCACCCGCTCCTGGTGCATTTACCTATCGGGTTCTTGTTTATTGCTCTTTTCCTGGAAATCGCGCAGCGGTTTGGGAAAGTAGCTGTAACGGAACAGACCAAAAGCTTTGTCTTGCTTTGCGCCGCAATAGGAGCCACATTGTCATGCGTGGTTGGGTACCTGCTGGCATCGGAAGGCGGTTATGACGAAGAAGCCCTCTCGCAGCATCAATGGCAGGGTATTGGTGTTGCGGTTTTCGCCTGGCTCGCATGGCTGGTTACCAGCGTCCGGTTACCGGAAAAGACAGGCTGGCTGTCTTTGCTGTATTTCCCGGCTTTCGGTCTATCCGTGCTGCTGATGTTTTTTGCAGGCCATTTGGGTGGAACCCTTACACACGGCGACGGGTATTTGACCCAGTATACTCCCAATCCAATCCGGACGCTGGTGGGAATGCCGCCGCGCGAGGAGTCTGAATCGGGCGGGGAAATCAAGCCGCTTGCCAATGTAAGCGAGGCCGTCGTATATACCGACGTGGTGCAGCCCATACTGGCAACCAAATGCGTGCAATGTCATGGAAGCTCTAAACAAAAGGGAGATTTGCGCCTGGACGGATTTGAGCACCTGAAGAAAGGTGGAGAAAACGGACCGGTTTTTGTAGCAGGGAAAGGTGCGGAAAGCGGGTTGGTGAAGGTCTGCCTGCTTCCGGTTGAAGATGACCAGCACATGCCTCCCAAAGGCAAACCGCAGTTGACAACGGCGCAAATTGGCCTGATAAGCTGGTGGATTGACCAGGGCGCCCCCACCGATAAAAAGGTACAGGAACTTGAAAAGAACCCGGAAATAGCGGCTCACCTGGAAGCGCTCGGAACGGGAGGCGCCGGTACAACCGCCGGAGGCCCCCAGGCGAAACCGGGTGTCGACCTCAGCAAGATCACGGTCGGTGAGCCTGATAAAAATGACGTGGCAGCGCTCCGCAAACTGAACCTGATTGTCTCACCGGTATCAAAGGATCAGCATATTATGGAAGTGAGCGCGATTAACGCTCCGGCATTCTCCGATGGCGATATGCCGTTGCTGCAAAAGCTGTCGGACCAGATTGTCTGGTTGAAAATCGGCGGGACGGAAGTAACCGATAAGGCGTTGAGCGACGTCGCCAGGCTCAAACATCTCAACAAGCTGTACCTCGATCGCACAGCCATTACAGACAACGGGATTGACCACCTGAATACGCTCCCCAACCTGGAGTACCTGAACCTGATCGGTACAAAGGTTTCCGATGCGAGTGTTAAAAAACTGGCAGATTTGAAAGCTTTGAGGAGTGTCTACCTCTGGCAGTCGGCCGTTTCGGATTCAGGAATTGTGCAATTGCGCAGGCTCCGCCCGGACTTGCACGTGATCGGGGGGCTTTCGGCCCGGGAGGTACAGGACTTCCTGAGCGCCGGAAAAAAAGACAGCCTCGGTACACGTACCAAGGCTGAATAATCGGTTTGATGATCATCTCCTGCATTTCCGGACCACGGAAGAGCAGGAGATGAAATAACTCAGACAGAAAGCAGCTCGCGTTCGAATTCTTTCAGAATCCGTTCTTTCATGGCTACTTTACGCTTCTGGATATTGATGCTGCCGTTCCGCTGCTTGAGGCTTTCTTCGTCCGTAGGAGGATTCGACTCGAGCATCTGAATGGCAATTTCAAGATCGGTCTTTTCGCGTTTCACCAGCCATTCCATTTCTTTCATCTTGGTCCTGATTTGCTCTTCAGGGCTTTTGAGATCGAAAGCCGGGTACTTTCTGAGCAATACGCGTCTCAGGTAGCTTAGTTCGAACACCTTGTCGCAAACGTTCCTGAATTTCTCGGCCAGCTCCTTATCCGCTAGCTTGAACGGAAGCCTGATTTCTCTCCACTTGCTGAGGAGTACCTTGGTTTGATCCGCTGCTACTTCAATGGTATCGTTTTTGAGGTGGTACTCAGCCTGGGCCAATATTTTTTGCTGCTCAAGGATCCGCGGGTCTATTTTAACCTTCGGTTCGATACCTTTTGCATTGTTGTATTTGTCATAGAAAAGCTTCACGAAGTGGCGGTAAGCCTTGCTGATTTTGAAAAACTTCTTCGGCGGTACTTCACCGACTTCGTTCCAGGCAAACCGCAGTTGACGCGCCTTTTTGTAGGCCTCGTCCAGATCGCTCATCCAGGTGAGCGTTTTTGCCTGCTTGATCAGATCTTCGTAAGCATCAATTCTTTGCTGAATGATTTGGTTTTGTTCAGCAAAATGTTCTCTCCGTCTTTGAAAGAAGTCGTCCAGTATCTGCTGGAAATTTGCTTCGATCTCGTCGCCATATATTTTGTCGATAGAACCGGTCCGGATCCACTTCGCCTTAATCTCCTGGAGCTTGTCGGTACCTTCCTGCCAGTCTTCAATCCGGGCTGCCTCTTCGGCATCTTCGATAAGCGCACGTTTGATTTCCAGGTTCTTGATCTGGTTTACCTGGATCAATTCGGTCAGGTAAGATTCGAGCTGGTCCAGTTTTGCCAGTAATACCGGGAAATCTCCAATGGCATCGAAACCCAATAATTTCTGACGAAGTTGTAACAACTTGGTTAAGTAGGATCCTTTATTCTGAGCTTCTTCAACTTCCTGTTCCAGTTGATTTACTTTGCTTTCAGCAATGGAGTATCGGTTTTTAAAATAATCAATAGCATCTTGTTCGGTGCGTTTGACTTCTCCAATTTGTCTGTCAGGATAATTTAAATAGCCTTTTAAGAATACCTTGCCATCTTTAATATAGCCGTGTTCTTGCATTAAAGTGATGTTCTCCATCTTTCCTTTGATTCAACTTTTACAATGGGGGTTAAATAACGATATTTGCCTGAGTTTACAAATTAACTAAAAAATGAGTAACGAAACTATAATTTTCTCTATGGCAGGGGTAAGTAAAACCATCCCGCCTAATAGAACGATTCTTAAGAACATTTATTTGTCTTTTTTTTACGGAGCAAAAATTGGCGTACTCGGTCTGAATGGCTCGGGGAAGTCGACTTTGCTGCGCGTAATTGCCGGAATCGATAAGGATATACAGGGCGAGGTCGTTTTTTCGCCCGGTTATACGGTAGGAATGCTGGAGCAGGAACCCAAGCTTGATCCGGCCAAAACCGTTAAAGAAGTAGTGGAAGAGGGAGTACAGGAAGTGGTGGATTTGTTGAAAGAATTCGATGCGATCAATGAAGCGTTTGCTGACGAAAACGCGGATTTCGACAAATTGCTGGAAAGACAGGGGACGGTTCAGGAGCAGTTGGATGCGTTGGATGCGTGGAATCTTGACAACAGGCTGGAAGTGGCTATGGATGCGCTCCGCTGCCCGCCGTCGGAAAACCTGATTGGTACGCTTTCGGGCGGGGAGAAACGCCGTGTGGCCCTGTGCCGGCTTCTGCTGCGCCAGCCGGATGTATTGCTGCTTGATGAGCCTACCAACCACCTCGATGCCGAGTCGGTTTTATGGCTGGAAGAACACCTGCGCCAGTACAAGGGGACTGTCATTGCGGTTACGCACGACCGTTATTTCCTTGACAACGTAGCCGGTTGGATCCTGGAATTGGATCGCGGCGAAGGAATTCCCTGGAAGGGTAACTATTCTTCCTGGCTGGATCAGAAACAGGAGCGCCTGAAAAAAGAGGAGAAGACGGAGTCAAAACGTCAGAAGACCCTTCAAAGAGAGCTGGAGTGGGTGCGAATGGCGCCCAAAGCCCGGCAGGCAAAATCAAAAGCAAGGCTTGGCGCTTACGAGAAGCTGATGAGCGAGGAAGCACGCGAAAAAGAAGAGAAGCTGGAGATCTTTATCCCGTCCGGTCCGCGACTGGGCAACAAGGTGATCGAAGCCAAGGGTATTACCATGGGTTTCGGTGATAAATTGCTTTATGAAAATCTTAGCTTTTCGTTGCCGCCGGCTGGTATCGTGGGGATTATCGGACCGAACGGGGCCGGTAAAACCACACTCTTCAAGCTAATTACCGGCCAATTACAACCGCTACAGGGTAATTTTGAGGTAGGTGAAACGGTCCAATGGGCTTATGTGGACCAGGAACACGACCGCCTGGACCCGGAGAAAACTGTTTACCAGACCATTTCCGAAGGCAGCGAATGGATTATGCTGGGCGGAAAGCAGTCAAATGCGCGCGCCTATGTAAGCCGTTTTAACTTCGCAGGCGCCGACCAGGAAAAGAAAATCGGTAATTTATCGGGCGGAGAGCGAAACCGGGTGCACCTGGCGTTGACGCTGAAAGAAGGAGGGAACCTACTGTTGCTCGATGAGCCTACCAACGACCTGGACGTGAATACTTTGAGGGCGCTTGAGGAAGGCCTTGAAAGCTTCGCCGGATGTGCCGTTGTTATTTCCCACGACCGTTGGTTCCTGGACCGCGTAGCCACGCATATCCTTGCGTTCGAGGGGAATTCGGAGGTCTATTGGTTCGAGGGCAACTTCTCGGAATACGAGGAAAACCGTAAGAAACGGTTGGGCAACGATGCAAGGCCTACCCGCGTGAAGTACCGAAAGCTTGTGTAACGTGGCGGAAGGAAAAAGCGGAAACTCGTCGGTGATTGCCTCTGGCCTTGCGGTGGTGCTCGGCGCGGTGATTGCCTGGCTGACCAGGGGGACAAGCGGTGTGCACCTGCCCTTGCTGGCGGCGGCCCTCGCGGGAGTTGTGATCGGCTTGGCGGATTCCAGGCGAGGGTGGATTGCCGCGGTGATCCAGTCTGTTGTGGTGGTAGCCGGCGTTCTGTTCATAGGTCGTGAAGGGACCGTACCGGAAATTGAAAAGCATAGCCTCTTTGGAGCGATCGGCCTTAGTTTTGCCGGAAGCTTTATAGGGGCGTTTATCAAACGGGCGTTCCGGAGTTGAGGTTCAGGGTTTCTTAAGGTTTAATAATTCATTTGTTGCAGTCAAAAACTGCCTATCTACCATAATCTATCAAATATTCCTATGTTGCTTAGTGAGCAGGAATTGTTGCGCAGACAAAAAAGAGAAGAGTTGATCAAGCTCAATATTGATCCCTATCCGCCGGAGGCGTTTGAAGTGAATGTGTCGGCGACGGATATTCTGAACAACTACGAAAACAATAAGATCGACTATAAACAGGTTTCGCTGGCGGGGCGGCTGATGGGTTTCCGGATTATGGGAAGCGCTGCTTTCGCGGAGCTTCAGGACAGCACCGGTAGGATCCAGCTTTATTTCCGCCGGGACGATCTTTGTCCCGATGAAGATAAGACCCTCTACAACACCGTCTTTAAAAAATTGCTGGACATAGGCGATATTATAGGGGTAACCGGCTTTGTTTTTACCACTCAGACCAACGAAATCTCGGTTCACGTCCAAAGTTTCAAGGTGCTCAGCAAAGCGCTAAAGCCGCTTCCGGTGGTGAAGCGTGATGAGCAAGGCAACGTTTTTGACGGCTTTACCGATCCGGAACTCCGTTACCGGCAACGGTATGTGGATTTGATCGTGAATCCCGAAGTCCGGGAAATATTCAGAAAGCGAGCCCGGATCATCACCACCATGAGAAGCTATTTTGATAGCCAGGGCTGGCTGGAAGTGGAAACGCCTGTTTTGCAGAATGTCCACGGCGGAGCTGCTGCGCGACCTTTCAAAACGCATCATAACGCGCTGGACACCGACCTGTACCTGAGGATTGCGACTGAATTGCACTTGAAACGGCTGATTGTAGGCGGCTTTGACGGCGTCTACGAGTTTGGTAAGCTGTTCCGGAACGAAGGGATGGACAGGACGCACAACCCTGAATTCACGACGGTTGAATTGTATGTGGCTTACCAGGATTACAACTGGATGATGGCTATGCTGGAAAAGCTCCTGGAACAGGTAGCGGTGGCCGTAAACGGTTCTACGGAAGCGGCTTTCGGTGATCAGTTGCTGAATTTTGCCGGGCCTTACCCCCGTCTGAGCATCACCGATGCCATCGAAAAATATACCGGGGTGAACGTGGAGGAGATGGATGAGGCGGCCATCCGCGCACAGTGCCGTACCTGGGGAATGGACGTAGACGATACGATGGGCAAGGGAAAGCTGATCGATGAAATCTTTGGCGAAAAAGTTGAAAAGCATATTATCCAGCCGACCTTCATTACCGATCACCCGGTGGAGATGTCCCCGCTTACGAAAAAGCACCGCGAGAAGCCGGGTATGGTAGAGCGGTTTGAACTCTTTGTAAACGGTAAGGAAATTGCCAATGCCTACTCTGAGCTAACCGACCCGATCGACCAGAAGGAACGTTTTGACGAACAGCTCCGGTTGAAAGAAAAAGGCGACGACGAAGCCATGGAAATGGATGACGATTTTCTCCGATCACTGGAGTATGGAATGCCGCCGACTGCAGGTATCGGGATCGGTATCGACCGGCTCACCATGCTGCTGACAAATAATGCGAGTATCCAGGAAGTGATTTTCTTCCCCCAGATGCGCCCTGAAAAGAAAGCCGAGACTGCTTCTGAAGAAGATTATTCGGCATTGGGTATCGATAAAGTCTGGATTCCGGTATTGCAGAAAATGGGCTTTCTGACGATAGAATCTTTAAAAGCGGCAAATCCGAACAAGATTTTTAACGACCTGGGCGGGCTTCGCAAGAAATTCAAGATAGAGGAAAAGGTACCCGACCTGGCTACTGTGAAAGAGTGGCTCGAAAAGGCCTGAGTCCCTCTTGTCATACCGACCGCAGCGGAGGAATCTCCCCGTTCTTTTTTAACCGCAGAGGCCACGAAGTACACAAAGGTTTCTTCCTGAGAAGTTTTACAGGAAGGTCTCTGTGTCCTTCGCGCTCTTTGCGGTTGATTTTTTAACCACGGAGGCCACGAAGTACACAAAGGTTTCTTCCTGAGAAGTTTTACAGGAAGGTCTCTGTGTCCTTCGCGCTCTTTGCAGTTGATTTTTTAACCACGGAGGCCACGAAGTACACAGAGGTTTTTTCTGCGAAGGTTTTTAGGAAAGTCTCTGTGTCCTTCTATGTTGAAAAGCAATTTTATAAGCTGATATTTCTGTTATTTTTATTTTTTAGCTGCATTCATC